>NZ_CAXXDL010000002.1:0-42920 GCF_963668415.2 uncultured Methanospirillum sp.
CCCTTGCCGTTCTTATCGGAATCCCGCTTTATATGAATGCAGTTGGTATGATTCCGATATTACAGGTTCTGACAGAAAAAGGTGTTGCCATGGGTACAGCTCTCGCATTTATGATGGCCGTCATAGGCCTTTCAGTGCCGGAGATGATAATTCTCAGGAAGGTTCTGAAGATTCGGCTGCTTGTGATTTTCGCCCTGATACTCTTTGTTGCGATTACGATAACCGGGATTATTTTCAACATGATATTAGGATAAATATCAGTATGATCACAAATTAGAGAAAAATTAGAACTTTTCACATGAATCAGTCATCCCCATGCAGATAGCTTATCCACCCACACAACCCCGCTCTCCTTTTTTTTACCGGATGAACGACCCCTCATTCAGATAACCTTTAAAACATTATTCAAAATAAATGGAGATTATATGAGGCTGTCCAATGAGAAGATGTAGATTGGACAGATTGTCAATCAAATGATTCGCTTTTTGTCGAACTACCAATTTTTACAATAGAATGAAAGATACACGCACTGCAAAGGATGGGAATCAACATCCAAACTACCCAAAATTACAGTTGAAAGACGAAAAATAACTAAAAACTCGATAGCATTCGCTACTTAATGGGATATCTGTATTTTATTTTTTCAGTAATATTTTGATAGATCCTGACCCTTTCCTTGGTTTTTTACTAAATTTGCAAGTAATACAAACTGATATGAAATGAGATTCAATGTCATGTAAAATTCTTTAGATCTTTTCTGAATCCATTTTACACTGAAATTAAACATTCGTTTCATGTGTGAATGAGTTCTTTCACAATCTGCCCTTGATTTGTATTCAACTCTGAAATTTGGATTAAGTAAGTTCTGATTGCGAAGATACATCCCAACCTGTTTCTCCCTTCCGTTATTCGTGAGAAATAGTAGTTTTTTCTCAATAGAATCTCGAATGTCTCCCCCTTTCTTCCACATTTTATTTACCCAATGATCAATTCTCTCAATTGTCCCCTCTATGTTCAAAATTGCGTTCTTGCTTGGATCGATTAGTGGCTGAATTCTGAAAATTTTCCAGTATCTCGCATAAATCATGAAGGAATCATAGCCACCATCAAGTTGAACTTTGATCATGCTTGGATTCATTGTACCAACAATTTCAGCTAATGGGATTGCATATGGGGAATCATGAGCATTACCTTCAGAAAATATTCCATACAGTGGAAAGTTGTTTAAATGAAATATGTGATATTTGTGCATCCTGCAAGCGTAATGGGGATTATATTCAGCATATTTATCATATCTTGAGGCTTCAATAGGGGTTGAATCAACCATTCCGTGACCATTCTGAATAGATTGACATGCAATGGCTCCGTTTAGGTACATGATCTTCTTAAAGCCGTCTAATCGCAAACGATTGTAAGCAAAATCATGTAAATTACTTGCAGAGGGAATATGATATCTTCCGGGCTCTATTTCAGGAATTCCAAGAGCAATGCAATCTTCAAGTGTTAGTGATTTGATGAATTTTCGATAGGATTGTTTTCGAAAGGAATGGACAATCAAGAGTTTGAATAATAATATTGGTGAATATAACCATTTTCGAGTTTGGCTGTAATTGAGATGGTTGTGCAATTCAATTTCAATCTGGGTAAGATCCATTTTTCCAAGTAATGTACTGATTGAAACACTATTTGTTGGATTTACAGTCCCATGTAATGTCCTTTTTTCGTTTGAGCCAACGAGCATAGAGGCCAGTTTCAATAGTATATAATGTTGCCGAAATCGGTCCCACGGCAATTAACGAAATGAAAAAAGAGTGGAGAGTCGAGAAATTTTATGAACTATTTATATAATAGGACCTTCGTTGGACGGCCTCTATATCAAAGAGAAATTTTTGAAAAACCTGTGCCATAGTTTATTAATAGGAATGCATTTCATATTTAATTGAATTTTTGAAAATACTCATGAATACAAACCCAAGACTACCGGTATGACACATTCATGAAATCAATTGATATACCCGAACGGGTTCAGGGCATTCTGGATTCTGTAATAGGAGTGGATGAACTTTGTGAACGTCTCCCTTCTCTAACTCATATCTCACAGATGAGTAACATCCATCATGCACTGTCAGATCCAATTCGGCTAAAAATCCTTTATCTTCTTGCAATCCAACCGCTCTGTGTCTGTGTCATCAAAGAATGCGTAAAAATCGCAGATTCAAAACTCTCATATCACCTTACCGTGTTGAAAAAAGGGAATCTCATTGAAGGAGATCAACAGGGAACATGGATAATTTATCGGATCACGGATCTCGGAGAGCAAATGCTCACTCCGGAACATGAATAAGGGGTGAAAATGATGAGATTTGGATATGTTCAATCTCCGAAAATCATCCCTATTTACCTGTTCTTTACCAGCGGTCCGATATTATGAATAATATCACTGCTTCCTGAAATCACGACGTCACCGATAAAACGAGTGAGGATTTCTTACAAATCATGTTCATACTTGTTTGATATTTTCAATGAATGTGATGTCATTGTGCTGTTCACTCCGGATGACTCCGGACCTCTTCGACAACTGAACAGGTCGTGCAGACGTTGCATTCAAACTCCAAGGTCGAATAAAGAATCTGATACTTCCTGAGCCGTTCCTTGATCTCCTGTTTCATCTGTTCAATCTGATCCACATCACGAACGCAGGAGTAGACATGGGTATCGAGGACATGGATGTTTGAACAGAGACTCCAGAGGTGGAGATGATGGACATCCTCCACACCGGAAACTGATCTGATCTCTGCAATCACCTCATCGAAACTGACTGATCGGGGAGCGAACTGGAGAAGAATTGCGATCGTCTCTCTGAGTAATCCTACTGCAGTTCCGATGATGATCACTCCGATAATCACTGAGAGGATGGGATCGATGAGCACCTGACCGGTGAAATAAATCCAGACTGCTGCCCCGATGACCGCAACAGATGAGAGCGTATCTCCCAGTACATGAAGAAATGCACTCCGCATATTCAGGTCATGGCTCCCATGGAGCAGATGGATGATTGCAAGGTTTGCAATAAGACCGATGATAGCGACTCCCATCATGATTCCGCCCTGAATGGGAGTCGGGGAGAGAAACCGCTGGTATGCCTCCCAGATAATGATCCCACTGATGACCACCAGGAGAACCGCATTGATAAATCCTGCAAATATCTCTGTCCGGTGCAGTCCGTATGTCTGTTCTTTGGTGGCAATACTCGTTGCAAGGATCATGGCCACGAGTGAGAGGATCAGCGAGAGGAGATCGCTGAGCATATGACCGGCATCGCTCACCAGGGCAAGTGAGCCGGAAAGTAATCCTCCGATGACCTCGACGAGTAAAAAGAGAGCCGTGATCAGAATTGAGAGTTTGAGTCGGTTGATATTTGGCGAATGGGTATGCTCAGTCATAGAATGGTATGAAGACTACAGGACTGGTGAGGTCTACTCCGGTGTTCTTACATCCTCTCTTTTCGTGTTTCTTGTTCCCGTTTCTTCCTGGCAGACTCTTTTATCTTTTCCATCAGGTCGAGAGCCTTCTGCTTCGCCTCACGCTCCTTCTCATCCTTTGGTTCTGCCCAGGGCTGTGTCACTTTCCAGGTGATCTTCCCGTTTAATGGAGGATCAGGATAAGCTCCGGGATCATAAAGCGAGTATGACATAAACTCTGTCGGAGTTTCCTGGTAACAGGACCAGACGGCCTGCCTGATAACCGACTCATTCTGATGCTGGCAATCTACCAGAGTGATCTGATCTCTGAACCGGGCGATCATCTCTTTGGAAATATTATACAGGTTTGCCGTGAGGGCATCGGTCCCGATAATCTTGTTCTTTTCATCGACCCCGTTCTTGATCAGAGCTTTGATGGCATCCCCGGTCCGATGACCTTCGGTTTCAGGTCCTCCGAGAACAAGATACCGGATGTTCGGGTTCGCGACAATGTTGCATACAATCTTCTCAATGCCGATATTTGCCGTCTGCACCGTTCCTGATAATGCTGCACCGGACTCTATCCCGGTCCTGACCAGGCGTTCAAGTTCTGGTGGGATCTTATCTTCATCGGTGGTGAGGATGATCACAACCGCAACCGGGGAGTAATCATTCCCTCGTAGATATCGTCCTTCCTCGGGAGGATAATCAGGATGAGGAGGTTGTTTATATGTCATATTATATGCCTTCAGACATACAGGAATGATTCTCTGACAATTTAATTATTGTTGAAATATTCGAGAGTTCATCCAAAACATCACGGATACTTCTCGCTATCAGTGAGACACCCGGTATCTCACGAGGAGAACTGGCAGACATTTTAGGTATTGCCGGTTCATCAGTAACCAAACAGGTCCAAAAACTTATCACCGAAGGATTTGTGTCTGTTCAAAAGGACAAAAAGTTCACAAGATATTATCTCATGGATATTTCTTCCAAACTCCCACAGAACATCTCACCCCTCAACATGATACCATACCAGATGATCCGGAAGATTACCTCCGACTAAAGAACGGAGCGAATCACCTGGATAGTAATTCCCTTTATGCAATAGGGGTACATAACACAACGAGCACATTTCATACAAAATAGATTATTATGCATAATCCACGAGATCAAATCACCCTTATCCTCATCTGTTTTGCCTGCATCCTCGTCACCGGCTGTATTACAAATACCGGGGATGGTATATCGAAACAGAAACCTGCACCCACTGCCGTTTCCGAAATTGAGTGGATGACGATTCCGATCACCGACGCAGTGACCGGTAAACAGACTTCAATTGCAGAACTTGGATCGCAGGGAAAACCGATCATAGTGCATACCTTCGCAGTATGGTGTCCGGCATGTTCTATGCAGCTTCGTGAAACAAAAAAACTTAGTGAAAATAATCCTGATAAATTCATTATTCTCGGGGTAGATATCGATCCGAGAGAGAACACCGCTCAGGTTAAGAATCATATTGAAAAGAACAAGTTTGCCGGTATTTTTGTGACTGCTCCTAAAGAGTTTACTCAAAGTCTGATTCAGACCGTCGGTACTCAGGTTGTTCAGTCACTTCCCCAGACTATCATCATTTCAAATTCCTCTTCGACATACATCGGAGACGGAGTATTTCCTGAGAAAAAACTGGAGTCAATACTCTCACAACTCCCCTCATGAACAGGTAAAAATGTCCCTATTTTTCCTGAACGATCATTCACACTCGTGCAAATCAGTGAATTAAAGGAAACTTATTATTTCAAGAAAAATAAAATTCAATGAATGTTGAAATAATTGGTCTGATTATTTCTCATCCATGGAGTATACAAATTATGAAAACCTCATCATCTATACGGTGGATCCTGGCATGCCTACTTGTCATCGGATTATATCTCTCAGTGTTCCCGGTTTCGGCGACGATATTTACCAAAGAGGTATCCAATCTCACTGAGCCTGAACTCTATAAATTGACGAATGGTACTGCTCCGACAGAAGCGAAGGAACCGGTTTATTTCCTGTATGATCCTGAATGTGGTTCCTGTGCTCCGGCACATGAATACCTCCAGGCATACCTGGAGCAACACCCGGATGTTAACGTAGAAATGCTGAGCTTATCGGAAGGGACTGAAGGAAAAGACAAGTATGACGAGCTCAAGGCAGCATTCCACCGGGAAAAGGTGTACATACCGGTCATGTACATCGGACCGATAGCCTTGGAAACATCTCATGACATCGAGGCGAATTTTGAAGATGTATACCGGTGGTATACTCAGTAACTCGTTATTTTTCTTACCTGTCCGAATACGTTGCCCTCATGACCAATCCCAATTAATGAGAATCCAAACCTGAATGAGCATGATACGATCACATAATTTTCCTGTAGGAACCCTGATGGCAGTCTTCATCCTTATCGGAATGATTCTGTCAGTCTTCCCTGCCTCTGCAACAATCTTCTTTGAAGACGGTGCAAACCGCACTGTATCAGATGTCTATACCCTAATGAATACCACGAAGCCGGCTGATGATGGCAGGCCGATTGTATTTTTTTATGATCCCGATTGTGGATCCTGCATTCCAGCACACGAGTATCTCACCACGTATATTGCTGATCATCCGGGTACCCCTGTTGAGATGGTAAACCTGTCATACAACCAGGAAGGAGAAGACCGGTTGAATGATCTCTTACACACCTATCACCGTGAATGGATGAACATCCCGGTGATGTTTATCGGCCCGGTGGCACTTGAAGGGACTGATGAGATCATCAACGGATTTGAAGATGTGTATTCATGGTATACCGGACGTACACCAGCTGCGATGAATATTTGGGATTCATTCCTGAAGATGCTTGGATTTGTGTGAATACAATCGAACGATAATCAATTAGGAGGTGAATTTCTCATATAGTCTGGTGAGGGATGTGGTATACATCTCCCGGATGGTCTCTTCATGGGGAACCTGTCAGATCCCATAATAGAACGAAATTTTATTCTTCTCCTAATTATTTATCGGATTGTGCGTAAAATAATACAAGATTATCGCGGCAATTAGATTATTTCAAAAGAGGCAACTCAATGAATAAAACGATGAACACGTTTTTCATAGAAGATTCGTATTATATTCCTTTCGCAGACAAAACGCACATGTCAATTGAGAAAGGCGACGGGGTGTATGTCTGGGATGAAAACTGCAAACAGTATCTGGATTTCACCTCCGGATGGGGGGTTACCTGTATTGGTCATGCCAATCCGATAATCACTGATGCACTCTGCACTCAAAGCAAAAAGATCATACAAAATCCGAATTCAGGAGCAACATATTCACCTGCACGTTCCCGATTGATCCAACTCTTCCATGAGATTCTTCCTGAACATCTTACCCGGATATTCTTTGCCAATAGTGGAGCAGAAGCAAATGATGCAGCAATCAAGATAGCCCGGAAGGTTACGGGAAAGAAAAATATTATATCAACTGAAATGAGTTTTCACGGACGGACAATTAGTACCGTTTCTGCAACCGGACAGGATGTTCACCGGAATAAATTCAATCCGCTTATGCCAGGGTATTTCTTTGTACCGTTTAATGATATTGCTGCGGTTAAGGAGATCATCGACCAGGATGTGGCTGCGGTCATCGTGGAGCCTATCCAGGGTGAAGGTGGCGTAAATATTCCTTCAGAATCATACCTTCTGGAATTATCGGAAGTATGCCGGAAACATGGCGTTCTTTTTATCGCTGATGAGATACAGACCGGGTTTTTCCGGACAGGTCCGCTTTTTTATTCCACTAGCAAGGGAGCTAAACCTGATATAATCACGATGGCAAAAGGAATCGCTGGAGGATTTCCCTTTTCTGCATTTGCGGTCACCGATGAAGTTGTAAAAGGTATCCAGAAAGGGGATCATGGAGGAACATATAACGGAAACCCTCTTGGCTGTGCAGTTTCTGAAGCAGTTATTCGTTATTTGATTGATTCGGATATCCAATCGCATGTCAGTAATCTGGGTATTGAAACCATCAAGCGTTTGAATGAGTGGAAAGAGAAGTACCCAAAGGCGATTACTGAAGTGAGAGGTCAGGGTCTGTTGATTGCTCTTGAACTGACCGACGACTCAAAATCTGCGGAAATCGTAAAACGATGCCAGGATAATGGTTTAATCTTAAATCTGAAACATGGTCATATTATCAGGATTTTTCCTGCTCTCACGATTACCAGATCGGAGATGCAATCAGGGCTTGATATTCTTGAAAAAGAAATTGTTACCTGTTACTCCTAACACCCTTTTTTCTATACTTCGAATGGTTCCCGCAGCCTCACCTGATATCTGTTTAAAGCGACTTTAAAATCAGGACGTAAGAGTTTGCATACATCCAGGTGAGGGATGCAAAGCACATCCGCTTACCGATCTCCTCAACGAATTATAATCTGGGACTAGTGTCTCTGGCCACTTAATAAATAAATGCTTTTCCGAGGATTCTACCAATTTACGATGACGGAGAGGACTATCGTGGTTATGAAAACATGCCGAAATTTCCTAATGAGAGGATTATTATTTGTTTTTGCATACAACCACTATAGAACATGGATCCCCTCATCGCATTCGTCATTACTCTTGCACTTATCACTATCGTCAGTATATGGTACCGGATCTCTCCGTTCTTCACCCTGATCGGTGGAGCGGTCTTATTCGGTCTACTGGCAGGAATGTCGCCTGATGCGACCATGCAGGGGATCATTGCCGGAATCGGGAAGGTATTTTCAGCATTTGGAATCATCATCCTCTGTGGGGCAGTCATTGCTAAACTTTTGCAGGAACAACATCATATCGAGGAGATCGTTGCAGATATTCGCAGATATGTAAAGAATCCACCAGTGATAGCAGGCTTGTCCGGATATCTCTTATTGGTCCCGATCACCTGTTGCATCACCGCATATATCATGTTGAATCCAATCCTTGACCAGCTTGAAAAAGACACCCGGAGGCGAAACGTCCTCTTGTATCTCGCTGCAATCGGGGGAATCATCTCCTATGCCCTCGTGTACCCGACTCCGGTTGTCATTCCGCTATACGCCGCGTTCTCCGGAGGAATAAGTCCGATCCTCTTTGATGCTGTCTCCATTCCACTCTCACTTCTTATCTTGGCAGGAATCTTTCTGTATTTCAGGTTTGCATATCCGGATCTTATCCTTCAATCAGGAACCGGGTCTCTTCCAGATATCTCCCATTCTGATCACTCTGATGTGAAGAATGGGTTCCACTGGAGAGCCTGGGCACCGTTCATTGCGATCCTTGTTTCCATTCCTATTGCCCCTCCTGCTCCTGAATCTCTCTCAGGGGAGTATGATCAACTTTATCATGCTGGTCGGGGCTGTTACCGCCATCGGTCTCGCTCCTACATCGGTTCGTGCCCATGGATTATCACAGGGAGCAAAGCATGCCGGTCTCATTATATTCGATATCTGTGGTGCTGGAGCCCTCGGTTTTGTAATCGTAAAAAGCGGGTTTGCACATGTTGCACTGCAACAACTGACCCATCTGATTCCGATCATTTTTGTCCCATTTGTTCTTGCCGCATTGATCGAGACCGCTCAGGGATCACGGGTCGTTACAGCCGTCATTACTGCCGAGGTTCTGGCTGGTTCTGAAGTCATCACCTCGATCCATCCGATTCCTCTTATCCTTCTGATAAGTGCAGGGTCATGTATTGTTTCTTATGTAACAGATCCGTTCTTCTGGCTTGTTCAGCGGACGACCGGGGATGACATCAAAACCGTGGTTAAAGAATACACTCTTCCGATAGCATTCGCGGGAATCGGAATATTCATTGTTGCTGTTATGATGGAATATCTGTTCTTTGGTACCATATCAGCGTCGTAATAATAGAGGGGAGATTATGATGTGTAATTGCAACTACCTCGAGATAGAGGTATTGAATAGACACAACCTCACTGGGAGGAGACGAATTCTCCTCCTCCATGTACAGAGTACCGATCACTTCGCTGGCAAAGATAAGTGATTCATGTGCCAGTTCTTTGTACTTCATCCAAGTGAACAGGAGACCGATACCGTTCAGAACGGCTGCTCCGGTTGAGACCAAGGCCAGGATGAGACTACCATCCAGCATATTCACCTCCTCCCAGAGCAACCTCTTCAGAGACTTGAATCGGACCGGCGGCATAAGTCGGCTGTTTTAGAGGTGTAATTATTCCGGGTTTCGGTTGAGAGAGACACCTGGTCGGTTCCGTTGATCAATGTTCTGGACCGGGTTCCTTCCTCTCCGACCTGTTTGACCGAGATGATCAGTCCGTTCTGCATCAACCCGAATGTAACTAGTTCTTCGGATCTCCTCTCCTCATTCTTCACTCCCATGAAGGAGCAGAGGAACGAGGAGACATCTGGTATCCGGCTGTTTTCAGCATACTCATCATACCCAATGGATCCCGAACTGTTCACCATGAGGGATGATTTGACCGGTCCAGTGAACGTGAGATCCCGGGAGAGGACAGCCCGGTCATCAGTGAAGAGGTGCTGACTGTACGATTGGTTCAGCCCTATGAATGATCCGGACAGCAAAGCTGCTCCATCACAACTGATGGAGGTTGAGATCATATCTGCCAGAGCGAACTGCAGTCCGATGAGGATGCAGATGGTCCCGGCTCCAATGTAATACCAATTCATTCCCATAGCCTCGGAAAGGGGAAAAAAGGGGGTATTGAAAGATGTTTACGCGAGCAATGCAACGGTGTCGGCCCAGGCTTCAATTCCGGTCCTGATGGCATCAGCCTCATAGGACGAGAGGGTGACTGAATCACGGGAAAACCTGACCGTGAACAGTTCGCCATTTGAGTAATGGGCCTTGATGGTGCAGCTGATGATGCCCTGCGGGCGGTCATGGGATGGAGTTCCACCCATGGCGGTGTTCAGGGCGGTGGTTGCAACGATCGTACTGACATCAGTGATAGGCTGTAGGCGTCGGAGCCTTGACACTGATGTAACCGACGGTCTTTGCCTCGGTGTTTTCGTAGATGACCCGGCCGGAGTAGGACTCAGAAGATTTTGAGACCGCAGGGAGGGTTACTCCGGCTTTTTCATAGGACGTACAGCCCCATGGGTTGTTATCCAGGATATCCTGGACAAGTGCAGAGAAGGCGGTGAGACTGCCGATGGGAGCTGCAAGTTTCCGGACAGCTGTCTTCACTGTCGCAGTTGGTGTGAAATCTGCCATGTTCGATAGACCCCTGCCGTGATTGCATGTGGCTGAGTAGAGAATTAGATGGGTGTATATATATGGTTGAACAGGGATCTAAAACGGGAGGAGGAGAGAAGAGGGATAGGGAAACGCAGCGACAGAAGCAACAATGAGAAAGATATTTTATTAATTGTGAAATAATTAAAAAATATTCAGTGGTATTATTAGCTTCATTTATGTTGAGTATAGCAATTATCTACCAATTTTGATAACGAGTGTATAAATATTATAATTATTAGATCTCATTTAAGAATTATTTAAAATCCTCTAAATAATATAAATAAGAACAATTTTAATGTCAGTTTTTTAGATTATATGAAATTTTTTCTTTTTATTAAGTCAATAAAAGAAATAATGGTAAAAGAAAATTCTCTTTTAAAATCAGAAATTTTTTATTGGATTATTTCGTTGTTAATTTTTCCTGTTTCATTAGGGATACTTCTAGGATGTTTCGGAAGCCTATATTCTGGGAGCTTGTTTTTCCTTTCCTTAATATACTCAGTTTTATTTTTAACATTAACTCCATTTATTTATTGGAACTATAATGTTTTGGAAGATAGGTCTCACAAAAAACAGATTAATGTGCCGTTAAAACCATTAGACAACATCATAAATCGAAATGAAATAACTGAATCGGATAAATTTGTTATTCAACATCTTTTTGACCGACATAACAATCAATTAAGTTTTGTCGATGCTTTGGATACAAAATATTCTCAAATAATTGCCATTAATGTTGTTATTTTAAGTTTTATTTTTGATAAAATGAAAGATGCTCATCTGCAAGGTTTGTTTGTAATGGGGATTTTTATTATCTTTTCATCAATTCTTATTGGAATTCTAGGGTATGCTTGCCGAGATTTGTATGTGGGTGCCTCAAAACTTTTTTTCATGAATTATTCAACAATCTCTCCAAAAAAAGGTCTTAATGAATTATTAGAACAGTTAATTAGAGATATCGATCGAAATAAGAAGATTCAGAACATCAGGGCAAACATTTTCAATATCACATTAATTATAAATATTATTGGATTACTGATTGTTATATTAGGATACTATGTCACCTGATGAATCTAATGGGAAATATGATGATAAAGTTAAGAAGGCTGATTCCGGATATCGTGAATTAAATGAGAGCAGAAATCAAGCAATAATAAATAAGGATAAAAAGACTGAGGATAAGTAATATTATTTATATTCGAATATTATTTTTTTCTAAAAAAAAGTTTATAAGTTCTGATATTTCTTTTGCTTTGATATAATATCCTAAATGTATTAATAATTGATTTTCTCCACTAGTTGTACTCTGATCATTTTCCAACTCTCTTATGTTTCCATCGTTATCAATTACTGGTCCACTGAATAAAATACCTAATAATATTAGTCGATCACCAATAACAAGGGTTCCTTTTTTTAAATTATGGGAGCCTTCGTTTACAACAAGAATCGGAGAACCTGAGGATCCTGGAAAACAAGCCATATCTACCATCCCTAAACTTTTTCCATTATGATCAATTGCAGGATGGGTTGCGGTAATCCCTTTTCTAATTAGAGGTAAGTTGTTTTGTTTATCCCATAAACCTCTGGGATAACCAATCATCAAAACATTTTCAACAGCAGATAATTCTTCTAGTTTTTCATCTGAATATATACAATTCATTTCTAAAGGTATGTAGAAGATATCCTTTCCTTGTTCTTTCATCCCCTTTATTAATGAGGCAATGGGCATCACACATAAATCTATAGTAGAATCTGGATGATTAGTCCAATTTTTATTACAATCAAAAATTGAGAATTCAAATGATTCCTTTAATGGAGTTGCAATATCTCCTTCTTTTACAGATGTATGTAGTAAGATATTCATTTGGACTCCATTTCTAACAACATGTTTATTTGTAAAAATTAGGGGTATGGTCCCATTTTTGGTATTTATATTAAAAAAGAAAGCAGTTCCTATAGAGATTGTATCGGTTTTATTTACTTCAATTCTTACTGTAGAAAATAGAAGTTTTTCACTTAATGAAATCGGTTTTATCATATTATTTAGTTATTGTATATCTATAGCATCTTTGTGATAACCAATTAATTTTACCAAGTTCAATTTGAAAATAAATCATTAAAAACTAATGACTTAATCTCAATTTTTAAAATTACCATTAAATGTCAGTTCACAATGTTATTCATATCAAATTGGGAAAGTTTAAATCTTGTTAAGCAAACGTTGAGTGTTTTTCAATTGTTTTTTAGATCAAGCTAGTGCCTCTCGTTATTTTAATTTCAATATCATTTTCGAGGGAGAATTATCCTCAAATTTAAGTGGCGTTAGTTACTGTTTACTAATATAAATATTATATTATGTTTACATATTTTGATCATAATTTTTAATTACCTCAACACCGCCCCCTTCCCTTCTTTTCCCTCAGAACTCTCTTCACCCGCTGCACTGGAGCCACAAACTGCTCACCCAATATCCCCATTCTCAATCCTCGTCCACTCTCAGACAGACTCATCACTCCGGCTTCTCCTCCTGTTCTATCCCAAATGACCTCATCACTGAGCCCAAGAACTACCGTAACTACCTGGGCCTTCCCAACAACAAACGATCCACTCCCATCCAGGAAGATCACAACAAACTCACCTTCAATCCTGAATCTTCCAACCTTCTCCAATAGACGAGACGACCGTTCACTGGTCACAACAAATCCGGGCATCAGATCACTCCTGCTATCTTCGGTTCCACATCACTGAAATCAGACTCTTCATAAAACGGCAAAGATGTTTATTGCCTTGCAAGTAAGATACTACAAAATAAATCATAATCATCCTGACAACTATGAAACTAACAATCCTCTGTGAAAAAGATGAAGAAGGGCATTTCGTCATGGAATGCCCTGAACTTCCAGGCTGCCTTTCTGAAGGTGATACCCTCGAAGAAGCTCTTGAGTCGATCAACGAGGCTATTGCCGGATGTATCACCAGTCGCATAAAGATCGCCACATGCACCCTCCTGAATAATACTCCAGATAACTTCTCATTCTCACTTGAGATCCCTGAAACCTCTCATGCCTAAATTACCCCGGGCATCAGGAGATCTCCACGTAGCTGCATTCAAACGGGCTGGATGGATGGTAAACCATATCGAAGGTAGCCATTACATCCTGATCAAAGAAGGCAGTCCTGTTCATCTTTCGATACCCGTTCACTCAGGCAAAGAACTCGGACCTGGATTACTTCGTAAGTTAATCCGGACAGCCGGATTAACCCCTGAAGAATACCTTGAGTTCTTTACCCGTTGATCCCTCCTCTCTCTCCTCTTCTGCAATATCCTGGCCCGGTTCCTCCGATAATACGCCCTGAAATTCTTCCGATGCTGGGAGATCTGGTGTTCTTTCCGAATCAACCGGAGAGCATCAATAAGGTGCATGCTCCTCCTCGAGCGGACATACCCGGAGATACCCGATCCCTTTCCCGGATAATTCACAGATCCGATTCCTCTGGACTGAACACTTCACGAACTTGAGATATGGGCACCGTTTCGTGAAACAGGTTTCAATAGTCGGCCTCCGGGACAGTCTCATGTTGACCCTCCGTATGCCAGCCGCTGTACCTGGGAATACCGGCCACAAGCCAGACAGTTCTTCTGCTATCGGTACAGTGGCAATGGCCGAGAGTGTGAGGGCAGAAGTTACTCCGGAAAACCGGAGAACGGTCCACGGCCAGTTGGATGATCATATCGTCACCCCGGATGACACGCAAAGATGCGAGTAGCAGGTCTCACACATTCCACTGTGATCACCCGGAACCTGCCAGCGATCGCATCACTATTCAGAACAAGAAATAGAGATATATTTGATAATATAATCAACTCCAGGAAGACCAAAATTCAAGCGTTTTAAGTGAAAATACCGGGAATATCTAAATATCTCCTAAAAATAACGACAAATCGCGGATTTCAACCTCTCATCATATCCTGTCGCTATTCCTGTTTTTCCATGTGAGACATATTGCCGGTCATGTTACCTTACCTTGAAAATAGCGGCCTGATATAAATCGATAATTTTTTAGAATATTCAAAAATGAGAGCCTTTATGGTGCTATTTTTGAACCGGTTTATTTATCAAAATCAGGCTGATCAATTTACCCGTTAAACCCGAAAATAAGCGCACTGCACTGAGTTTAAATGTGAGAATAGTATCAAAGGAGAATAAGCGAATGGTTGGTAAAATAATATGCTGATATGGGGATTTGAACCCCAGTCGATGGAGTGAGAGTCCAACATGATTGACCGAACTACACTATATCAGCAGACGCTTTAGTACATCTGCATCTTGTCCTCATGAATTTATCGTCACGATCTCTCTACTTTACACCACAAGTATATGAGGAGATTCTTCATAATTAATAAGGATATATGGCAGGAATTGAGGATCAAATAAAAGAAATAGAGGACGAGATCCAGAAAACTGTCTATAATAAAGCTACTTCCAAGCACATCGGGCGCCTGAAAGCAAAGCTTGCTAAGATGAAAGAGGACGCCGTAAACCGGGCTATGAAAGCCGGTGGCGGTGGCGAGGGGTATGCTGTCAAGAAATCAGGAGACGCTACTGTTGTCCTCGTTGGGTTCCCATCTACCGGTAAATCTACATTACTGAATAAACTGACCGGTACAGAGAGTGAGACCGCCGCATACGCATTCACCACCCTGACCGTTGTACCAGGAGCCCTTGAGCACAAGGGCGCAAAGATTCAGCTTCTTGATATCCCCGGACTCATTGCTGGTGCAGCGATGGGGAAAGGACGTGGGAAAGAGGTTATTGCCGTCGTCAGAACGGCGGACATGATCGTAATACTCGTGGATGTCTTCAACGAAAAGCACGTTGATGTTCTGCTTCGTGAACTCTACGACGCCGGTATCAGGATTAATGTGCCAGAGCCTGATATCACCATCAAGAAGACCTCGCGCGGAGGAGTTCGGCTCAATGCTGTCGGTGCTCTCGACCTTGACATCGAAGAGGTCCGGTCTATCCTGACAGAAAACCGGATAGCAAGCGCTGATATTCTTATCCGTGGTAATGCAACCCAGGATGACCTTATTGATGCTCTGATGGGCAGCAGAGTATATGTGCCTGCCATCGTGGTGGTCAACAAGATCGATCTCATCGATGAAGCAGAACGTACACAGATCGAGGCTGACCTCGCGGAACGGTTCGATATGGAGCCGGTGATGATATCAGCAGCTGCCGGGTATCACATGGAAGAACTCAAGGATGCCATCTATGACAGCCTTGGATTCATGCGACTCTACCTGAAACCGGTAGCGGGACCCGCAGACTTAGATGAACCCCTGATCATGCGACTCGGTGCAAAAGTAGAGGATGTCTGTAGAAAACTGCACCGGGATTTTTATGATAAGTTCAGATATGCAAGAATCTGGGGAGATTCAGTCAAACATGAGGCACAACGTGTCGGCCTTACCCATACCCTTGCAGATGAGGACATTCTGCAGATCGTTATTGAGCGGTAAGACGTTCACGAAGTATCTCAAGCGGGGCATCAGTTTTGATGCAGTATCCAGAATAATGTACCCGCGAAGCAGAATATCCCTCTTTTTGGAGTGACTCAAGCACTAAGGCTATCGGACCGGGCGAGACCCGGTATGCCTTGGCAAGTTTGTGATAATCGTATGAGTATGAGATTGCCGGCTCGTTTCTGCAACAGGTCAGGATCTTTTCAAGTTCATCAGGCTCTGCAAGACCGCTGGCAGGTAGCCGTTCTGTGAGAGTTGACAGGAAGTCTGTGTCCTGAATTGCTCCGGTCCAGAGCGGGCCGATCGGACTGAGTGGTTTACCACAGTGTGGGCATTCCTGCTGTTCAGGAAAAAGTCCGGTCCCCTCGGTCCGGTACAGACATGACGGGCACTGGTAGATGTACCCAAGCCTTGCCACGGTCTGATCTGCTGCCTGGGTCCCTCGTGCCAGCCTGAGATGCAGCCTGACAAAGTGTTCGTGGGCAAAACAGAACTGGGGGAGTATCCCCCTGTCGTATCGTGCAGTCATCCGGGCTGCATACCCGAGCAGGATCCGAAGCCCGACTTCTGCATGGTAGTCGGTGTTCATTGGCCTGGCCATGTACCTCCTGATCCCTGCCTTGAGATGAGCACCGCAGAGGGGCGCCGTATCGGTAGCTGTGATCCCGATCATCCTGATCGAACTCCTGATCCCTGCATCGATGAATGGTGCGGGTGTTCCGAACGGGTCGAGATCGACAAAGTCGAACGGTTCTTCTGACATCAGAGCATTGGCATCACGACAGGTGACGGTGGCATCAAGACCGAGATGATCAGCATTTTTTCTGATAAGTGAGGTCGCGTCGGGATCGCGGTCATTAATTGTAACATGGGTCCCGGTCTCGTGCCCTACGCGGCATCCCCTGATCCCACTTGCACCCATCGCATCAAGGTAGGTCCTGGGCTCTGTGCAGGCAGCAACAAGCACTGTTGCATCACGATTCAGAGCCATTCGTGGATTGTAGAAGATTGGGGCACTGCCTGGAGGAAAAACTGCGGTACTGTCATGCCTGGGAACCCACAGTGAGGTACTCCCTTCTTCTATCAATTCCAGTTCCATTCTTTCAGAAAATGGCCGTTCGATAGACTTATACCTTCCCGTATGCCACGTAATAAGGCAGGACGTGTGGCCTAGTCAGGATATGGCGTCAGCCTCCTAAGCTGAATGTCGGGGGTTCAAATCCCTCCACGTCCGTATCTTTTTTGTGATAGTATGAAACCTGCTGCTTTCTTCAGGATTATTCGGCCTCTCAATGCGGTTATGGCCGGATTTGCCGGAGTTCTGGCATTTGTCATCGCTACCGGCACGCTGATACCACCGGTTCTGATCATCTTCTTCATGGTTTTCCTGATCACCGCTGCCGGGAACGTGATCAACGACTATCACGATGCGGAGATCGATGCGATCAACAGGCCGGATCGTCCGATTCCTGCCGGAGAGATCAGCAGGAGAACAGCATTTGTATATGCAGTGCTGCTCTTTCTTGCAGCAAATATCATCGGGTTTTGCTTTGCCCCTCTACCACTCGTCATCATTGCAGTTGTAAACTCAGTACTGCTCTGGGGATATGCATCTCATCTGAAAGTGATGCCTCTGCTTGGAAACCTCGCAGTCTCGTACCTCTCTGCAAGTATCTTCCTCTTTGGCGGTGCCCTCCTGGGGTGGGAGGGTGTGATAGCAAATCTTCCGGTAGCAGGTGCATCATTCGGTGTTATCCTGGCACGGGAGTTGATCAAGGATGCAGAAGATATGCCTGGTGACCAGGAACAGGGAGCACGCACCCTGCCGATCCTCTATGGGCTCCGCATTACAGTCCTGGTTGCATCAGCAGCAGCAGTGATCGGGGTTATCATATCTCTCCTGCTCTACTTCAGATGGGGAAATTTCTATCTTACCGGAATAGTTCCTGTCGATCTGGTCATCCTCTTCGGTGCATTTCGCGCATTACGATGCAACACTCCCGATGAGATAAAAAAGTCCAAAAGTTCCCTTCTCATTAAGGTCGGGATGTTTGCATCGCTTCTGATATTCCTGGTATCTGCAGTGCTTTTTAGGTGAGAAAAAACCCCAATGGTACCCATTGGGGACCCCAGGGAAGATCGCTCTAATGTTTTTCACACAAAAAGATTACGTGGTATATTGCTGGAGTTCTGTTGGGATGTTCTTCGGGTCAATTCCGAGCAGGGCTACCTGGTATACCTCATCCCAGTTAACAGCGGTCTCAACACACCCGTCGCGGCTGGTAACAATTCCCATGGAGATGAGATTGAGTTGTCCTGCCATCTCTGTGCCCTCCTTGATCTCAATCAGGCATCCGATTCCGATGATGCCTTTAGGTCTGTACCGTTTCACCATCCTTTTGATGAATGAAGAGCCAGGCACGATGAAGAAATTGTATCCCATCTGCTCAAGCAGTGGTCTGGCTACTCCTATCTGGCACAACCCGCAGGAGCGACACTTGAGTCCTTCCTCATGCAGATGGGCAGGGCAGGCTCCCGAACGAAGACACTGGGGAACAAAGATAGCCCGCTGTGAAACAGGGATGTCAGTGAATGCCTTTCGATTCAGGGTGTTCTGCAGCGTGACCATGATGCGCAGGAACTCCTGATCCTCAACTCCGAAGAGTTTGAAGAGACCACGCATCATCCCCTCCAGAAATATGAGGCCTGCACGCATGAACTTCGGGAAGAGCAGGTTTCCTGAACGGATTGCGTGTATCGTCAGGAAGAGCAAAATGAATCCGCAGATCAGGCACCCGAGTACAAAGAGGACGGTAAGTTCTCCGATGATGGTGATAAAATGGGGATATAGCTCAAATACAGAGGTCATAATCCTATAGTCAGCTCCTCTGTCTGATAGCCCTGATATCAGAAAGATCTTCAGGCAGCCTGAATATTCCGTGTTCTGTGATGATCCCGGTTACCAGTGAGACAGGTGTTGCATCAAACGCCGGATTGTATACTTTCACTCCATCTGGTATCGTTTTTCTTCCTCCAAAGCATGCGATCTCATCACGGCTTCGTTCTTCAACGATGATATCTGCTTCGGCAGACTCCTCGTCAAAAGTTGAGAACGGGGCTGCCACATAGAACGGGATATGATGGGCATCCGCACAAACGGCGTGCATGTATGTTCCGATCTTGTTGAAGACAGCATCTTTTGTGATCCGGTCAGCCCCGACGATCACAACGTCAATCATCCCTTTCCTCATGAGCGATGCAGCCATTGAGTCGGTGATAACAGTGACATCAATACCGTCCTGTGCCAGCTCCCATGATGTAAGCCTTGCACCCTGCAGAAGCGGGCGGGTCTCGCAGGCATAGACCTGAACTTTTACTCCTGCCTGAACACCGGATCTGATCACCCCGAGTGCTGTTCCCCACTCCCTGCAGGCAAGTGCTCCTGCATTACAATGGGTGAGAATCCTGCACGAAGGTGGAAGAATGTTCCGGCCATGTTCTCCGATGGCATGACAGGTTCTGCTGTCATCATCTGCAACCTCTTCTGCCTCACTGACCGCCCGTTCACGGGCCGACGATACTGTCTGCTCTGCCAGCACAGCGGTGAGAACGCGATCAATCCCATAAAAGAGGTTGACTGCCGTGGGACGTGTTGACCTGAGCAGGTCTGCTGCATTTGACACCTCCTCTCTGAACTTCTCTGGTTCTGATGCGGTAGCGGTCAGGGCTGCGAGAGCAATACCATATGCACCGGCAACACCAAGTGCCGGAGCTCCCCTGATGTCCAGACATCGTATCGCTTCAGCCAGCCTTTTGATGTCATGTGCGGTCTCTTCATGATATTCTTCGGGGAGCCGTGTCTGTGCAATGAACTTTATTGCAGGAATATCCGGGTAAAAAATTACTGGTCTGAGTGGGGTATCAGAGGGTTGCATGCTCCCCCTTCATACTGGTGATGACTGCCCGCATTGCTGCAGCCCCGCCCTCTGCGACCGTGTCAGGAATATCCATCGGTTCCCGACAGGTGCCTGCGAGGAATATGCCGGGTCTGATCGATGTGATATGTTCTGACTTCTGATCGAGACCGGCAAAGAATCCGGTCTCGTCAAGGGTGATTCCGTACCGTTCAGCAATTGCTGCTGCATCGTTTTGTGGCCGTATGCCGACCGAGAGTACAACCAGGTCAGCATCGATCTTTACCAGTTCCCGGTTTTCTGTATTCTCCACATGCACCCTTACATGAGCATTATTCTGGTAAAGATCTCCTGGGAGTCCCCTGACAAATCTGACCCCTGCATTCTTTGCCCGCTCATAAAACTCCTCATATCCCTTCCCATATGCCCTGATGTCCATGTACAGGATTGTCACCTCGGTCTCCGGTGACTTCTCTCTGATGAGGAGTGCATTTTTTACAGCATACATGCAGCAGACTGCAGAGCAGGATGGGGATCCTGCTGTACAGTCACGCGAGCCCACACACTGGACAAAGACGATCTTCTTCGGCTTTGCACCGTCAGAAAGTCTCTTCAGGGCTCCCTGGGTTGGCCCGCTGGCATTGATCATCCGTTCGAACTCGATACTGCTGATTACATCAGGGATCTGGCGATAGCGGTACGAAGGTTTCTTTGTGGCATCAAACACCTCGTATCCTGTCGCAATAACCACTGCAGCAGCCTTAATGTATGCCTGCTCCTCTCCATCCTCATTATCCCTGAGGATAGCCCTCTTCCCACAGATACTATAGCAGAGGCCACAGTTGATACAGTGTTCTGTGTCACGGATCACGATATTGGGGACTACCTGCGGATGTGCCTTGTAGATCGCCTTGCGAACGCCAAGACCAGCATCGAACCGGTTGTACACCTCAACCGGACATATCGCAACGCAGTCATCACACCCGGTACATTCAGACTCTTTGACGTATCTGGGGTGTCTGGTAACATGTACCGTAAAGTCACCGGATTCTCCCTCAATGCTGGTGACCTCTGTGCAGGTGTGAAGTGATATCTTTGGATGCCGTGCAGCGTCAACCATCTTCGGGCTGAGAATACACATCGAACAGTCGTTGGTCGGGAAGGTCTTGTCCAGCATTGCCATATGTCCGCCGATGGTCGGCTCCCGCTCGATCAGATGGACGTGAATCCCATGATTTGCCAGATCGAGAGCAGCCGTGATCCCGGCAATACCGCCGCCAATGACAACAACTTCACTCAATAGCATGCTCCCGTGCGAGCTGTACGTATGATGAGGCGTTCTTGAGAGTAGCGGCAACCTCCTCGTCAGTCACCTGCCTGACCACCTTTCCGGGCACGCCGAGTACCAGTGAACGGGCTGGAATCTCCTTGCCTTCTGAGACCAGGGCCCCTGCCCCGATGATACTCTCCTCTCCGACAACCGCACCGTTCAGCACGATTGCCCCCATGCCGACAAGTACCCGGTCCCTGATCGTACATCCATGCAGAATTGCCCCGTGTCCTACCGAGACATCATCACCTACGATAACCGGATGACCTGCTGATGTGTGTACAACACAATTATCCTGAATATTTGAGCGTGCACCGATTGATATCCGATCCTTGTCTGCCCGTACAACCGCTCCGTACCAGACCCCGAGGTCAGGGCCTGAAACGACCTCTCCGATCACGGTGGCGTTTGGTGCAACAAATGCAGCCTTTGGAATATGCTGATGGATATTCATACGTTGGTACGGTATCTCCCTGTGGTCCAGACATACCACGGGAACACATCCGTTCACTCCTGTGTACATATCTGTAAGAAAGGCATAAAAGGATCAACCACCTCTCTGCTTCCCTGCGAATGACCCGGTAATTCTAAAACTGAACATCCTCTGCGATGAATATCCATAAACGTATGTGAACATAACCATGTTCAGACATGAAGGTGATGGTTGGGGGAACCTTTGACCCTCTGCATGACGGGCACAGGTTTCTTATCAGTCGTGCCTTTGAGCTCGCCGGGCCTGAAGGGACTGTAACCATCGGCCTGACCAGTGATCAGTTCGCGGATCGCAAATCTCATCCTATCCACCCGTATAAAGAACGGGAGGCAGCCCTTCTTATTTTTCTTGAAGAGAAGGGATTTCCCCGGATCTGGATCATCGAAGAACTTCATGACCGGTTCGGGTCAACACTTGATTCAGAGTTCGACGCACTTATCGTGAGTGAAGAGACATTTCCGGTTGCAAAAGAGATAAACCAGTTACGCAGAGACAAAAAGCGTCCCTGCGTTGAGATTCACCAGATCAGGTGCGTGCTCGCAGAAGACGGGAAGTGGATATCCAGCACAAGGATCTGGCGTGGTGAGATCGATGTGCATGGTCACCTGATCGATCACCAGTCCCAGATCTGATCAGATGATGTGCGACGAGATATCAGACCCGATGACTGTGTCACAGTAGGTACAGATAAGCCGTCTTCCCTGAACTGAGAACCTGCTGTTTACCGGCTCATTGGTATTGGTGATGCAGCACGGGTTTGGACATTTGAGCACTCCTATCAGGGTATCAGGAATATCAACACCCTTCTTTTCTACGACCCGCCGTTCCCTGATGATATTTATCGTCGCCCTTGGCGCGATGAGGGCTATCCGGTCCACCTCCTCGTCCTTGAGTTCCCTGTTCTCGATCTTGACTACATCTTTCCTACCAAGGGCACTGCTCACGACATTGGTAGCGACGCTTACACATTCATCTGTACTTCCTGTGATCCCAAGGATACGGAGCACGATCAGGGCCTCTCCACCGGTGATATGATCGATCACAGTTCCGTTCTGGATCGCATTTATCAACAGCCCTTCCTGGTACTTGTCGCTGTTCATTGCATCACCTCGAGAAGCATCGCCATCCTGACGGGCACACCGTTGCGTGCCTGCTGAAAGTATCGTGCATATGGAAGTGCATCCACTGCAGGATCGATCTCGTCAACGCGTGGGAGCGGGTGAAGGAGGACCAGGTGATCCTTCACGCCGTTCAGGAGAGATGGTGTGATCCGGTACCCTGCTGCAACGTCAAAGAATGAGGCCGGGTCCGGGAACCTCTCACGCTGGAACCTGGTTACATACAGCACATCAAGTTCGCGGATGATCTCTTCTATTGAGTCATGCTCTATGACTGCGCACCCTGTCTCCCTGAGATCATGCTTGAGTGACTCTGGCAGGCCAAGTCCTTTCGGAGAGATTGCATGGATCTCGGCGTTGTATCTGGTCAGTGCGTAGGCAAGAGAGTGGGTGGTCCTCCCGTACATGAGATCACCGATGAGACCGATTTTGATTCCATCAAGGGGCATTGACTGATGAATGGTATAGAGATCGATGAGGGTCTGTGACGGGTGCTGACCTGCACCATCGCCCCCGTTAATGACCGGAACATCTGCAAACTCACTTGCGAGCCTTGCTGCCCCGACCTTCGGGTGCCTGAGTACGATGGTATCTGCGTACCCGCTGACAACCCTGATGGTATCGGCGAGTGTCTCCCCTTTGGCCATTGAACTGACCTCGACACCGCCAAGGTTCATGCATGAACCCCCGAGTCGCAGCATTGCAGACTCAAATGACATTCGTGTCCGGGTACTGGGTTCAAAAAAGAGAAGTCCGAGAATTTTTCCTTTCAGCGGCTGTGCATCAGCACCGTGTTCAGCGATCCTGGCTGCCCTCTCTATCAGGTGATCAATCTGACTGCGATCCAGATCTCTGATTGAAATATAATGTCTCATGTGAGATGCCCTGCCGATTGTCATAAACCGGTACGGTGCGATCTCACATCAATCTGATCAAGTTCAGACAGTTGGCAGTCTGCTCTTGATCTGTTTCAGGGCCTCACGGCAGGCATTACTCACTTCAGGATCAGAATCCTTTAGCCCGCGGGCAAGAATATCCATGCTCGGTGGGCCTATTTTCACGAGAGTATCCCAGTCCTCGCGTGCAAAGAGGTAACTCAAACGATCCGTGGTGTACTTTGGTTTCCAGCCAAATCCCTGGAGCAGCCGCACCACATCCTGCCGCACCCTCCGGTCAGAATCTGTCAGGGCCTGGATCAGCATGAACATGGCAGGCTCGCCGATCTTTCCTATCCCGTTGATGGCTGCTGCCCTGATCTCTCCATCCTCATCTTTCAGAGCACCAAGCAACTGGTCAAGAACCGGAAGCCCGATATCTCCCATCGATTCGATGGCCGCGACCCTGACCTCCCGGTCCTCATCCTGTAATGCACTGGTGAGCGGGTCGAGTGCCTCCCTTCCGAACTTTCCGAGTTCACGAACCGCAGCGATCCTGATCCTGCGATCAGAATCTTCCAGTGCCTTGAAGATGATCGATGCAGATGAGGGATCCATGAGATCGCCGAGCAGGTGAATCAGTGGAATTCTTCTGAGGTCACGATCCGGGAGCTGCTCCATCACCTGGTGGACCCGGGTGATAACCTGTCCTTTCATGCTTGCAAATGTCTGCAGCACCAGTGTTGGTGTCGGCCTGGTCCAGCTCAGCAGGGCACCGATCAGGGGATCGATGACGGCGGTACCTTTGCTCACCAGGATGCCGGTGAGCATCCTCTGCATCTCGGGATCATTCAGGCTGAAAAGATGGTGCATCTGTGGCGCATCATTCATCGAGATGTCCAGGATCATTGACATCAGTGAGATTCCACGTTCACTACCCTGCTCACCTGTAGTCTCAAGTGCCTTGAACTCATCAAGGAGCCGCGGTAGCGCCACTCCACCCATATTGGCAAAGATGCTGCTGATCAGAGGCACCATTGATTTGTCCTCGTTGAAGAGGCTGAAGAGTGCAGGTATTGCTGGTTGTCCTATTCTAGCCAGGGAGAGGCCTGCATAGTTGACAACCTCCTGATCCTGATCACGCAGCAGGTTCATCAGTGTGGGGACCGCAGGCTCACCGATTGATCCGAGTGCTGCCACTGCATATACCACGAGCATCGGATCTCTCAGTTCCTCAATAAGGGCAGGCACTGCTGCCGGTCCCATCTTTACCAGAAACGACGTGAGCACTAGTTTCTGCTCTTCATCTTCTTCCTGGCGCAGGCTGTTGATCAACGGCTTGATTGCTGCATCTCCGAACTTTTCGAGAAGATCGCCCGCAAACTGGATCTGATCGGTATCACCGGTGTTTATCAGTTCGATGAGATGGGGAATGACCTGTTCAGGAGAGGCCCGGATGATCTCGCTGACCGCATCCATGCTTGCGCCTGATCCCTGCTTCATCATCTGTTCGATAAAGACTCCCGGATCCTGTTCAAATGAGATCGCCAGAAGATCCTTGATCCCTCTTGTAAGATCAGGCCCTGCTGAGCCGAGTGCATCGAGGAGTTCAGGAACAGCCTTAGCTCCCTGGTTCTTGATGATCGCGTATGCCTGAATCTGCCCCTGGCTTCCCGGCACGATCATAGGGATGAGGTATGGCACAGCGTCAGTCCCGATATCAGAAAGGATCGAACTTATCTTTGAGGGATCTGCAGAGAGGGGGTCACCAAGCGCATCTGCAAGGTCAGGTGCAGCATCAGATCCCATCTGCCTGAGCGCCGAGTCTGCGAGCATTGCAGCGTTCTCATTTCCTGAAGAGAGAACATGAATGAATCTGGGTGTGACCATGTCACCCATCTGCATCAGTTCATCCATCGCTGCTTCCCGAACTCTGTTGTCGTGGTTGGAGAGGGAATCGATCAACGGATCAATTGCCCGTACCGGATCGATCTCTCTGAGCATCCTGATAGCAAAAGTGGCAGTCTTCCCTCCCCGCGTTGGTATCGCCTCTTCAAGGATTGGAAATGCCAGTCTTCCCATCTCCCTGAACACGCGTGCCACCGGGCCGGTGGCTTCATCACCTTTCTCTTCAACTGCCTGGAGTAGCCAGGGAGCCGAAAGCGAGCCCAGTCTTGGAAGAATTCCTGATACTGTCCTGGCGATATCTGCCGAGGGATTAAAGAGTGCCTGGGTCAGTTTGGGAAGTCCCGGCTCTCCTATCCTGATCAGAACAGAACTGATCTGCTCTCTGTCGCTCTCTTTATGCAGTGGAATCTCCCTGATCAGGTGCTCTACAACGGGCTCTCCGATTCGTATCAGGGCGTTCTCCGAGACGGCGCGGATCTCAGGATCTTCGTCATATATTCCCCTGATGAGCGGCACGATGGCAGCGTCCCCGATCTCCATGAAGACTTTGAGTGCCATTGAGGAGGTGACCGGGTTGGGATCCTTGAGTGAATCATATAATGGCTCAAGGGCTGGTCTGCCGATCTCCTGTATGATATAGAACTTGAGGTCACGGGTTTCGTCCCGATCCTGAGCACATGAGGAAAGCAGATCGACAACCACCTGATCTCCGAGGAGGATAAGAAGTGCTGCTGATCGCGCCCGGACTTCATCATCCGGACTGTCGAGGGCCTGAATGAGATAGGGAACCGCATCCCGCCCGGCAGTCTCGACCATGGCTTCTGCCATTCGTGCAGTCCGCCGCTCTTCTGATCCCAGAGCACTGACTATGATCGGAAGTACCGGTTTGCCATAACTGAGAAGAGTATATGCAGCCCGTTCTTCGCCTGCCTCATTCAGGATGGGGGTACACGCGAGGATCTCCGGAACAACCGAGGGGCCGAGCCTGAGCAGTGTCCGATGCAGCCATCGTGTGACTGTTTCATCAGCGCTGTTAAAGGTCTCAATCAGGGGACGAACTGCTGGTTTTCCGATGAACTCAAGAGCTTCAGAGGCTGCATCCACAACCCTGGGATCCGGATCTCCAAGGAGTGCGATGAGTTCAGGTACTGCACGTGGTGTCTGCATCCTCCCGAGGGCCAGGGCAGATTCTACCCGCATGGGCGTATCAGGAGATGTTCTGACAATTTTTATCAGCCCGTCAAGATCCCCTTTCAGTCGCATCCGTTCAGGATCAGGTCTGAATAATGTGATCATACTCCTATACCCCCCATACTGGCATCATCTGTATAAGGATTGATGTTTCAGGAAATTATTAATAGATTCTTAAATCAGATCCCGGTTAATCATATTTTCCGCGGAGACCCGACCATCCGGTGTATCCGCAGTACAGGCATCCGATCCCGTTGCAGTGCCTGCACATACGTTCAGGAGTTGTAACCTCAACGGTACCTTTCTTGTCACAGAAGCAACATCCTTCACCTGCGCAATGCTGACAGGTCACCCGGACATATTCTGTAGTATCTGTCATACGGACTCAGACGAGGTATAATCAGATAAATGCAACGAATTAAAAAGTTAACAAAAGAGCGGGCCTGAAGGGACTCGAACCCCTGACCTACAGATTAAGAGTCTGTCGCTCTACCGACTAAGCTACAAGCCCTTGTGCCTTATCATATAGGATCGTCCGGCATATGAATATTTCGTATGTCCTGCCATCATGTCCATCTTCGAAAAGGTGTACAACTATTTCTGGTCTAGATGAACCTATCCGAAAAAATACTGAATGATAAATTAGAGCAAAAATAAAAAGAACGGGCCTGAAGGGACTCGAACCCCTGACCTACAGATTAAGAGTCTGTCGCTCTACCGACTAAGCTACAAGCCCTTGTGCCATAACATGTTGGCAGATCTGCAATAAATATATTTCGTGGCCTGATTTAAACGTATAAACGCTTAATATATTATTGTTATGCAGGATTATCGCCTCCCGGGAGTTCCCGGCAACAGAACCTATCTGATCTGCGGGTGCGGGAGTGTCGGGTATCTCATTCTGGAGGAGCTCAAGAAGGAAGGTGGAAGGCTCCTCTGCATGGATAATAATCCCGAACGGGTTCAGGAGCTGAGGGAACAGAAGATAGAGGCATTCCTGCGTGATATGCTTGATGCCGAAATGCTCCATGGGATCGCCGATTTTAATATTGCATTCGTAGTCAGCGACAGTCACGAAGCAAATAGTGCTGCAATGCGGACGATCAGGGAGAAGTACCCCCGGGTCCATGTGGTTGCACGTGCGGTTGATCCAATCAGTGAGAAGGATCTCATCCAGGAAGGTGCCGACCTGGTTCTGTATCCACAGCAGGTTGTAGCAACCGCTGCAATCGATCATCTTCAGAAATTTCAGAAGCATCACCTCTCAAAGCAGCTTTTTGATATCCTGAGATCCTGGACCGGGATTCTGGGAATCATCACTCACACAAATCCGGATCCTGATGCAATATCCAGTGCCATGGCCCTTGCTGCAATAGCAAAAAAAGCTAATCCGGATCTTGAGACCCGCATTCTGTATGACGGGATCATCGGTCACCAGGAGAACCGCACCCTGGTGAACCTGCTTGATATCAAGATGGAGAAGGTTCGTCCTGAAACGCTGGCAGAGTGCTCGCACCTTGCTCTTGTTGACAGTAAAGGACCGGGCATCAACAACGGTCTGCTTCCTACCACCCCGGTTGACATTATCATCGATCACCATTACGAGCCCCAGTCCGGCAGTATCATCAGGGCACCGTTTGTGGA
Source organism: uncultured Methanospirillum sp. (assembly GCF_963668415.2). Taxonomy (NCBI): domain Archaea; kingdom Methanobacteriati; phylum Methanobacteriota; class Methanomicrobia; order Methanomicrobiales; family Methanospirillaceae; genus Methanospirillum; species uncultured Methanospirillum sp. The sequence continues at coordinate 28,755 of NZ_CAXXDL010000002.1, forward strand.
TGTCAGGCAGAGTGCCGGTGCATGTGCAACTATCCTGACCGAATATCTGATAGAACTTGAGATCGAGCCGGATCAGATGGTTGCTACCGCCCTGCTCTATGGCATCAGGGCTGACACCAAGCAGTTCAGAAGAAATGTAACACCACGGGATCTTGAGTACTCAGCATTTCTGCTCAAGTACAGTGACGAGGATCTGCTTGAGAAGATCATGTCACCCCAGTATGCCCATGAGACGATCGATATCATCGGCGATGCAATCAACAACCGTAAGACCAAGAACGGGTACCTCTTTTCAAACGTCGGATATGTCCGTAACCGTGATGCCCTCCCTCAGGCTGCAGATCTCCTCATCAATCTGGAAGGGATCAGCACGGCACTCGTGTATGGAATAACTGACGATGCGATCATCATGTCAGGCCGTAATCGTGACCTCAGGTTGAATCTTGGCAACGTGATGAGCGAGGCCTTCTCTGATCTCGGGGATGCCGGTGGCCATGCAACGATGGCTGCAGCGAGTATTCCGCTCCATGTCTTCTCGTCAGTGAGGGAGAAGAAAGGGCTTTTAGAGATGGTTATCGAGCCCATCCTGCAGAACTTCTACCGGCTTGTCGGGCTTCTGGAGGACGAGTCCGGTGAGGTATGAGGAGTGGGAACCCCTCTACCACGAGATATGTGAGTACTTCTCTTTTGATCCTGCCGAAGATGAACGGGCAGCAGTGATAGCAGCCAAACTCTCATCTGCTGATTCAACGGTTGAACTTGTGAACCTGATTTCTGGCAAACCTGTTACTGTGTGCGGGAATGCCCCATGTCTGAAGAGCCAGGTCCAGGCCGGAGGGGTATCCGGTGTTGTCATCGCTGCTGATGCGGCAGCAGGTGTACTGCTGACCTGTGGGGTCAGACCTGATGTCATTGTCACCGATCTCGACGGGATCGATGAGTACGCCTGTGATCTGAACAAGAGCGGGACTGTAATGGTAGTTCATGCTCACGGTGATAACATTCCCCGGGTTCAGGCCTGGGTTCCCAGGTTTTGCGATCCCCTGATCCTCACCACTCAGGCCAGACCTTTTCAGAATGTTCATAATTTTGGTGGCTTTTCTGATGGGGATCGTGCGGTGTATATGGCACAGGAGTGCGGAGCATCATCAATTCATCTTCTCGGGTTTGACTGTGATGATCAGACCGTCACTCCTGTCAAGAAAGGCAAACTGATCTGGGCACGCAGACTTCTCTCTGAGATCGGATATGACTGCTGAATCCTGGATCATCGACGGGTATGTAGACGAACCAGCCTGCCTTGGTGTACCTCCATATATATCACCATACATCAGGACCGTAGCCGGTGTCCTCACCTCTCGCGGGTTCTCGGTCAGGTACTGTACCATCGATCAGATCAGGGCTGATTATACATTTCTCAAAAAAGCAGGTGGATCTGACCTCGTTGTGATGATTGCCGGGGTGACTGTTCCGGGGAAATATCTCGGCGGAACTCCCGCAGGGTATGGCGACATCAGGCAGATCGGATCGTCACTCAAAGGACCGGACAGTCCCGACACATTTCTGGGAGGACCGGTTCTCTTCGGCTCATCTCAGGGAGGAGGGATGAAAGCCATACGCCAGGAGGAGTTCGGGTTTGATCACCTCCTGTATGGCTCACCTGCCCAGGCACTCGATTCGTTCCTGGATGGATCTGATAAGGTCAGTTCGCACTCGTATTCTGCCGAGGACGAATGGGCCATAGCCGGAGCCGGTATCGTCAGGGATCATCCTCTTTATCCACATGTGCTCTGCGAAATGGAGACCTCTCGGGGTTGCTCGCACGCTGAGTCAGGCGGATGTTCGTTCTGTACTGAACCGTTCTACGGCAAACCTGAGTATCGGGATGTATCAGGCATCGTAGCAGAAGTGAAGGCACTTTCTGATCAGGGAATTCTTCATTTCAGACTCGGTCGCCAGCCTGATCTCCTCACGTATCAGGCCGGATCCGGGGAATATCCTGCTCCAAGACCCGAGATCCTTGAACGGCTCTTTACCGGGATCAGGGCTGCTGCACCTGATCTTGAGACCCTCCATATCGACAACATCAACCCTGGAACGATTGCACGACATCCGGATGCATCACGGGATGCACTTTCAGTCATCGTGAACGGCCATACTCCCGGAGACGTTGCAGCGTTCGGGATGGAGACCGCTGATCCTGCGGTGGTCAGGGCGAACAATCTCAAGGCAGATCCTGATATGGTGATGGAGGCTGTGCGGATTGTCAATGAAGTCGGAGGACACCGTGATCGTGGCATCCCCCATCTGCTTCCCGGTCTGAACTTTATCTGTGGACTAGCAGGTGAGACCGCTGGCACCTATCGTCTGAACAGAGAGTTCCTCAACAAGATCATAAATGAGCATCTCCTGGTAAGACGGGTGAACATCAGGCAACTGATGCCGTTCGAAGGGACCCGGGCCTGGTCAGAAAACGCTCTCCCGGTTGATGACCGTCACTTTCATCAGTTCAAGGAGGAGGTTCGTAAACACTTTGACCTGCCGATGCTCCGCCAGGTCTATCCGGTGATGACTGTGCTCCGGCATGTTATCATTGAGGAGTCGGGCGGTACCTCGTTTGGAAGACAACTAGGTTCTTATCCTATCCTGGCTGGCATTCCTTTGAACCTTCCGCTCCGAACAATTCTGGATATTGTCATCGTGGATCATGGAATGCGATCGGTAACCGGTCTGCCATGGCCGATTCCGATCAACGACCTTCCTGCAAAAGTTATCAGATGGATACCCGGCCTTCCTAAATCTGTACAGGGCCGTGTTCTTGCAAAACGTCCGTTCAGGGATCTGGCATCATTTGAGCAGGCAGCAGGAGTATCCTTTCCTCCCGGCCTCTTCTCGTTTACATCTCACGCAGTTCCATCACGGTGAAGATATCTGACTTGGTGATGATACCGGTAACAGTCCCGTTTTCTATCACTGGAATTCTGCCGATATTATACTGGGTCATGATCCTGAGTGCATCAAACACCGGAGCTTCAGGTGGAAGGGTGATCACATCGGTGGTCATTGAATCTTTCACCTGCATTGCATCACGGTCAATTGATGAGACACGTGTAATGTCATCAAGGGTGATGATACCAGCCAGATATCCCCGGTCGATGACCGGGAATCCCAGATGCTTGGTCTGGTACATCATGGCTATCACTTCAGTGAGCGGCATCCCGGGCTGGACTGACATAACCGGCTGGGACATGATCTCCCTTGTTGTAACATCCTTGAGCAGGAATTTGTACCTGGTGACATTTGACTCCTGTCCTGCGCCGATATAGATGAAGAAGGCTATCAGGATGAGGATGGGTGAGAAGATAACCAGACCAATGAGACCGAAGATGACTGCAAACGCTTTTCCTATGGTTGATGCGATGCCGGTTGCCTTATGAAGTGGCATCCTGAGTGCAAGGTACGCTCTGAGCACCCTCCCGCCGTCCATCGGAAAGGCAGGGAGCAGGTTGAAGATAAAGAGCAGAATATTCAGGATTGCCAGGTATCCCCAGACGTATGTGACCATACCGGCGAGAGCAGGATCTGCTATCACCAGGGGTGTTCCATAGAGCAGTGCGATGCAAACAAGGCCGAGAGCCAGGCTCATGGCCGGACCAGCCAGGGCCATCCAGAATTCAACTCTTGGATCAGTATCCCGATCCTCAATAGATGCAACACCCCCAAAAAACAGGAGCGTGATACTGCCGATAGCAATACCTGCCCGTCTGGCGATGAGTGAATGGGCAAGTTCATGAACAAATACGCCCAGGAACAACCCAATGGCGATAACGAATCCGAGAAGGTACGGGATGTACCCCTGCGTGATCAACTCGTCATTGAGCTGAACATGGAAAAGATCTGATACCATCGAGACCGTGAATGTGATGTCGGTCCCGATCAGCCAGGCAAATATTGGGATTATCAGAAGGAAGGTAAAATGTATCATGATCGGAATACCAAACAGTCGTCCGATTCTGAATGATCCATCCATAATACAGTATTCACTGAGATCAATAAACAGATGGTGATGGCTGAGGATCGGGAGATCTCTTCATCAGGTCTGGCTGCTGTCCTGCAGGTATACCATAAGCAGGCATAGATCCGGTCAGTGTGGCCCGTTCCTGATGAAGATAAATACCTACTTTTTTATGGATATGATATAAATGTCAATGGAGTATGAAGAATCAGATTACTGACCTTATCGGCCTTAAGATATACTCTGAGAACGGTATGTTCATCGGTGAGGTGGAAGACCTCGTTCTTGACATTGATTCAAAGCGAATAGACTCTATAGCGGCAGGAAAACTGAATCCTGATGTTATCGAAGTCAAGACCCATAAGGGTATCAAGATTCCGTTCAGGTTGGTCAAGAGCATCTCTGATGTGGTTGTGATCCGCCATATTCAGAATATGTTCAAGGATGATGCTGACCTCTGATCACTCCAATATTGAGCATTTAATCAGATTCTTAATCAACCTCTCCCGAAACATAAGATCATGTATGGTCCAGGGCAGGATTATCAGTGAAAGAGCGGGAGATATACACTGGGATAAAAGCCCTTGCGCCCGTTATCGTCAGGCTTGATGGACGGGCCTTTCATCAGTTTCTTGCACGTCAATCACTTAAACGTCCCTTTGATGACGGATTTTCTCTGGCGATGGTGAATGTCTGCTCTTCACTTCTTACTGAAAGCGGGTTCGCACCTCTCTTTGCGTACACCTTTTCAGATGAGATAAGTATCTATCTTGATGAACTCCCGTTTGAGGGGCGCGTTGAGAAACTTGCCTCGGTGATCGCCTCACTGGCTTCAAGTTCTCTGACTATTGCTATGAAACCTCCATCACCGATCTCATTTGATGCACGAATCATTCCTGTTGAAAAGGGCATGGTTACAGAGTACCTGAACTGGCGACAGAAAGAGGCATGGCGCAACCATATCAACGGGTATAGCCAGGCACTTCTCCTGCAGGACGGAGTTGGCAGGACTGAGGTTCAGCGCCGGCTGAATGGCATCAGTGCACGTGAACTTCATGAGATCTGTTTTCAGCACGGTGTTAATCTTGCACAGACTCCCGCATGGGAACGCCGGGGGATTATGGTGTACCATACTCAGTATACAAAGGAAGGATACAACCCGGTGACACAAGAGAAGACCGAGGCGATCAGGAGAATGGTGTATGTTGACCGGGACATCCCAGTTTTTTCATCAGAAGAAGGGCAGGCGTTTGTAGAGAGGATACTTGGTCATTGACCTGTTTTGATTTAACTCTAAAAAATTATTGCAGTTCCCGTGTGATGGTCAGATCTTTGATATCCGGTTCAGCACGTACTCGTACACCTGCTGACAGTTCTCAAGCATAGACACCGGAACCCGTTCATTCACCGAATGGAGAAGGTTCAGATCACCGGGACCGTACATCACCACTTCTGCCCCAAGTATCCGCAGGTACCGGGCATCGGATCCAGCCTGGCTTACTCCCGGTTCTGCCTGTGTCTGGAGTACCGACCCAATCCCTTCACACAAAAGTTTTGTAAGATTTCCGGGTCTGCTGAACGATGGTTCTGAAGACTCCAGCACCGTGATAGCAGCATCGGGTGCTGCAGCCTTCATCAGTGGGATCACTTCGTCTACTCTGCATCCCCATGGAATGCGCATGTCCAGTGAGAGATCGCAATGCTGGGCAACCACGTTCATCCGTTCACCACCCTCAATGAACCCTGGATTGTACATGATTCTGGAGAGGACCCGATCTGCCTCAGAAGCAGAAAGTCCGGTCAGGCTCTCCAATGCTTTCCCGGTAACTCTGATAGCATCGGCAACTTCAGGTTCGATCGGCCATTCCCGTTCATGAAGTCTCTGGCAGAAGTCAAGGTACCTGCATGCCTGGACGATCGCTGAGTTCCCGATCACCGGGTGTAGGGATGCATGACCGGATTCTCCTGAGAATGTAACACGTGTTCTGAGTACTCCTTTCTCCCCGATGATCGGTGATGCAGGGGGTGTGGGTTCAGCAATGATCGCGTCGCATGGCTTCAGGATCCCTTCCCCTACAAGCTGTTCCATCCCGAACTCGCCTTTCCCTTCTTCATCTGCAACAAAGGCGACATCAACCCCGGGATCACCCTCGGTGTCTATTGTATTTCTGAGTGCAACAAGCAGGGCTGCACACCCGCCTTTCATATCGGTGGACCCACGCCCGTGTACAAACCCGCCTTCTATCAGCCCGGCATACGGTGGATGTATCCATCCCTCATCACGTGCAGGAACAACATCGACATGACCACAGAGGAGAAGTTTTCCTTTCGGTTCTGCAGAGAGCAGGTTATGTCTTCTGCCTCTTGTGACAGTCCGGGTCTTCAATCCGATATCGTCACAGAACTCCCTGATGTATGCGATCACCTCGTCTGTGTACCCGGGAGGGTTTTCAGATCTGATCTGTACCAGGTCTGAACATATCTCTGTGACATCAGCGCTGCTCATCTGCAGGTCCCGATATACTCGTTTAGTTTCGTTGCAACTGGAGAATTATTGTAAAGGGCAGAGAGGTAGGATCGTTCAAACATCTCATCAATCATGATCTGAAAGGTTTCAGGAGGCATCGGTCTGCGATCATCAGGGTTTAGAATAATTCTGAATGACCTGTACGAAGCAGGATCAGATGATGAGTATATCTTCTGAACAAATAGTGGAAACTTCTGATACTCATCCGGATGGTTGGCTTCAAGCCATACCATAAACTTTGGAAATATTCCCAGTTGATCTGTCTGTGCCTCGTCTGTCCTGTGTTTGAGGTACTCACGGCTCATCTGATTACGGGGCGAATCAGCATTGTACGCGAGAACCGATATTGAGTAGTCAAGATGAGCCATTGCGTCAAAATACCAGAACCTGAGAACCGGATGAAAGTCAGATGTGTCTTCAAGAATGAGAGATTTGTTGTAGAGTGCCTGGAGTACCCGTGCGTACTCGTTGACTTCCAGCATACACAAAAGTAGGTGGCAGAAGATTAAAAGCGTCTCTGCCGGTCAGGAATTATATGGTTCGCGAAGGCCTATTGCCTGCCTGAAGAGGGCGTCGAGTTCTTCCCCCTTCTTCCCCCTGATATCAACAAGATTATCAGACCTGAGCAGGCAGGGTTTCAGTTTTCCGTCAGACGTAACCCTGAGCCTGTTGCAGTGTTTGCAGAACTCTGAGTTATGAAACGGCCTGACAAACTCGATCTCGGCCCCGCCGTAACAGTATTTTTTCCGGTGGTGCATCCTTCTGGTGATCACCCGTTTGGACGAGGCAGCGATATGATCCTCGAGCTCTGACAGATCTGCGTGGTACGGACAGTCACCAAGATCCATCAGTTCGATGATCTGCAGGATCATATGCCGTTCATCTGCTACCAGCCTGATGAAATCATCGATCTCGTTCTCGTTGATCCCTTTCAGAAGGACCATGTTGATCTTTATCGGTACAAGCCCGGCAGCCTTGGATGCTTCTATTCCTGCGAGGGCATCATCAAGCATGTCAACGCCCGTGACCATCTTGTATGTTTCCGGGCGGAGACTGTCAAGGCTGATATTTACTCTGGAGAGGCCGGCATTATGAAGGTCCATTGCCATCGGACCGAGCAGCGTACCGTTGGTAGTCATGGAGGACTCGATACCTGCAGGTACGCTCCTGATGATCTCAAGGATATCTTTTCTGAGCAGTGGTTCTCCCCCGGTGAACTTCACCGACCTGATCCCAAGCCGCTCAGATGCAAGCAGGACCTCCCTGATATCCTCAAGTGACATCGGGTTCTCAGGCTTGCACTCACCTTCCCGATGACAGTATATACATCTGAGATTACACCCTGCATTCAGGCTGATACGGATGTTGCTGACCGGGCGATGGTGATTATCCCGAATTGCCATCGGTCACCTGGTCCGTCTCTTCCTGATTGATCTCATCATAGAGATCATCCCGACCTGCGATGAAGTTGCGTGCTATGATGTAGACTTCAGCACTTCCTTTCCTGCTTGAATGGGTCTTGTGCGTAGTGACCCTGAAGAACTCCTCTTTCACCTTCCGGTAGATCCACTGGAAGTCTTCACCCTGGAACGACTTCATCACGAGGTTTCCGCCTGGACAGAGCACCTGTATGGCAAAGTCGAGTGCCATTTTGTTGAGATCTATTGCTCGTGCCTGGTCGTACGACTTGTGCCCTGATAGTTTTGGTGATGCATCGCAGACCACCAGATTTACTTCAGGCAGGAGATCGAGAACCCGTGCAACTATTTTGGGTGTAGAAAAATCCCCGACCAGAGTCGTAACACCTTCAAGAGGCTGTATCGGATTCAGGTCAATTCCGACGATCAGTCCAGATGTGTTCTCTTTCAGAACCTGAAGCCAGCTCCCTGGGGCTGCACCAAGATCAACTACGTTGTCCTGAGATCGCAACACAGCATTTTTTTGTAAAATTTCTTTTAACTTAAATGAAGCACGGGAACGATATCCCTGTTTCATTGCTTGCTGGTATACCTTGTCCCTACCCCATTGAGAACCCATAAGTCGCTCGTATCCACCTTATTCGTAAATATTGCTCAGACCAGCACTTATATGTGCGTCAAACTAATATTGTTAGAATAGTAGGGAGCGCAGATGCTGAAAGGAACAATAAACGCCGATACTTTTCGTGATTCTATCGACGCCGTCGCTGCTCTGGTGACCGAGTGCAGAATGCATTACTCTGAGCAGGAGGTATGGATCAGATCTGTCGATACCGCAAATGTTGCAATGGTTATCCTCACCCTCCAGCGCGAAGCGTTCAACACATATGAGGCTACACCGGGCGAACTTGGTCTTGACATCACAAAGATGAAGAACATCTTCACCATGATGGGAAAGGCAAGCGAAGTAAGCCTGGATTACCCTGACGGGGCTAACAAGATAGAAGTCAGGTTTGAAGGATATCACTACGCCATCACGTTGCTTGACACTAGCACCATCAAGAAAGACCCAAACTCTCCGGGTATTGAGCTCCCCGGTGTGGTTACTGTGGCGGGTGCTGACCTCTATAATACCATCAAGTCGGCTGCAGTTGTTTCAGACAAGATGTGGCTTGGAATAAACCCTGACAAGAAGGTCTTCTATATCATAGCCGAAGGCGACAGCGATCATATCGAACGTGAGTTCACAGCCGATGAGATGATCTCCTGTAACTTTTCACAGGCACGCTCCCTCTTCTCCATCGATTACCTCAAGGATATGGGAAAAGTGATGTCTCATGCAGCAGAGGTCACGATTCATCTGGGCTCTGATCACCCGGTTAAGTTCTCCTTTGATATCGCTGGCGGAAAGGGCCATGTTGAGTATCTGCTCGCACCCCGTATCGAAGCAGACTGATGCATGGTAGCACTTGACCTCAGAGATCTTGCAAAATATTCTTTTTTAAAAGAAGCTCAGTCGTTCATCAGCGCGAATACGTCTTCTCTTGATCAATACCTTGATTCACCTGCAGGGCGTCTTGCAGTTAAAGAGGCATATGAAATTGTATCAGCGTCACTCAGGTTCAATCCACGTCAGCCTCCAGAAACTCTTCCTGATGTCCCTTCAGAGGCTGCTGCGGTCAGGATAATTATCTCTGCATATCCGGTTAGCAGGCTGCTTGTATCCTGTTCAGGTGACCGGATGCTTGTCGACAGGCTCTGTCGGTATCAGTCCTGGAAAGTATACCGGTACCTCCAGGAAGAGGATCCCAGGAAGAAGGAGGTGATAGCAGCCAGTCTCGGCCTCTCCGGGAGTTCAACAGAGATCCCGGTGATTCAATACGTCGAGATCGCTTCCCGGCTCACTGATGATAGATGGAGGCTTGTGAACCGTGTCGTGGAGAAAGGGATTGTCAAAATCCATAAGGATGAGATTGATGAGATCCTGAGAGAACGCCTGAGGGTTATCATGAGCCAGAACCTGCCGCTCAAAGTCCCTCCCTCTCTCTGTATCTCTCTCCAGCCGGTGCTTGACCGGATAAAAGTCACGATACAGGAGCGGATGCTTGAAGAGTTCGGGTCTGTGGAAGAGTCAGCATTCCCTCCATGTATTCAGGCAATTATAGCCGCACTCGTGCAGAGGACGCATCTGACTCACATGGGCAGATTTGCAGTGACCGCTTTTATGCATAACATCGGGATGCAAAACACCCAAATTGTTGAACTGTACGGTCATGTTCCTGATTTTGATCTCTCAAAGACCATGTACCAGGTGGATCACATATCAGGACAAGGAGGGAGCGGTACAGAATATACTTCTCCGCTCTGTTCAACCATGAAGACACATGCACTCTGTGTTCATCCCGATGCCCTCTGCAGCAAGGTAACCCATCCGCTCTCGTACTACAAACAGAAGAAATGGATGATCACCAATCCCAAAAAGAAGAATAGTTCAGCCGGATCGCAATCAGGGGGTGACGTTCCGGATCAGGTACCCGCCACCGCTGATAACGGCGATAAACATGAACAACGCAATGAGGTACGAAGTACTGCCCTGCAGGAAGATCGGAAGCACGATGAGGACCGCAAGGAAGATAATAAGGCTTAAGACACCAACCACGGCATCAAGCATCCACCGTTTCATAATCTGACCATACTATCTGCTCATGACCATAAGTAAATGCCTGATCCGATGAAGTTCGTAACACGTTACCTGTGTCCGGTTCAGGTGGGAGATCACAGAGTCCGAAAGAGAAAGAGCCATGAACTATACTCATGAATCAGGGGAGAAGGAGATGCATCCTTCGGGTGATAACTCTTGTGGCAATACGCTAATAATCCGTGAACTGGAAGCAGTACTGCCTGTCCTGAATGAAATCTCACATCCGTTGATCGGGCCTGCCAGGGGAATATCAATGGCATATGCCAGGCAGGGTGCCCGGACAACCGGTGACACTGCTGCCATATCAGAAGGTACTGTTATCATTGCAGCAGATCTGCCGGTCTGCAGGATGACTCTCACTGCCATACGGTTTGACCCTGCCATACGGTGTGCAGCTGTCCTTCCGTATGATCCCCAGATCATAACTGCTGCTGAGGCTATGCTCATGGAAGTCACCACTTTCAACCGGGCACAGGAACCACCCGGGGACCCCACTCATGACTGGGGGGTTGCCTTCTGTTGTGAGAAGAGTGAAGGTGTTCCTGATGTCATCTATGACCTTGGTTATGCAGAAAAAGATCCTCTGATCCGAATCTTTGGTGAGAATCCGACCCGGGTTTTAGCAAATATTAATAGGATCTTATCGCGCATAATAAATACAAAATTTACAGAGGAATAATCAATGGGTGTTAAACCAAGTTATATCAAGAGCATCGGTACCGAACTTCTGGAAAACCACCGCGAAAAGTTCTCAGGCGACTTTGATGAGAACAAGAAGGCCGTAAGTGCATCAACTGATATCCCTACCAAGGGTGTCCGTAACCGTGTCGCCGGATACATCACAAGAAAGGTAAATACCGGAAGAACCGCATAAATAACCCTCATGTTTGAGGGCGTTTTCCCTGCGCTCATTACTCCTTTTCAAAGGAACGCCGGGAAAGATCTTGATGTGGATGGACTCAGGTCCAACATAGCTTTTCTTCTGAAATCAGGAGTTCACGGGCTGGTGCCATGCGGCTCAACCGGAGAATCAGCCACACTCAGTAGTGCAGAGCACGAGAAGGTTGTGGAGGTTACCCTGGAAGAGGCCGGAGGCAAGGTTCCTGTCCTTGCAGGTACTGGTTCAAACAACACTTCTGAAGCTATCAGATTTACTAAGGCTGCAAAGGATGCCGGAGCAGATGGTGTCCTTGTCATCAGTCCTTACTACAATAAGCCCAACCGGTCCGGTCTCGTCAAGCACTACCACGCCCTGGCTGACCTGGACATACCTGTTGTCATCTATAATATTCCGGGACGTACTGGTCAGAACCTTGCACCTGATCTGATTGCAGAACTTGCAGATCATCCAAGCATTGTGGGTGTTAAAGAGGCAAGCGGAGATATCAATCAGATCTCAACCATCATTGAACTGACCCTTGACAAAGATTTTACCGTGATATCAGGTGATGATGGGATGACTCTTCCGATCCTCGGTCTTGGAGGTGACGGAGTGATATCAGTTGCAGCAAACATTGTGCCAAAGCCGATGATTGAGATGTATAACGCTGCAAAGAAAGGGGACTATGAGACTGCTCGCAGCATCCATTACAACCTTGCACCCTTAATCAGGGCACTCTTTGTCGAGACCAACCCGGTGCCGATCAAGAAGGCATCTGAAATAAGAGGCATGGCAGCTGGTCCGGTAAGGCTTCCGCTTGACGAAGCTGGTGAGGCAACGGTTCAGAGATTACAGGAGGTGCTTGCACACTATGATTAAAATCGCTATTTGTGGTGCATTCGGTCGCATGGGAACGACGATCGGTAATATTGTCACAAATGATCCAGAGATGAAACTGGTCGGAGGAGTGGATGTCCAGGAAGGAGAGGTCTTCGGCGTTCCGGTAGTCTCTGCCGAAAAGTTTGCAGCTTTTCTTGTAGAAAAGAAACCTGATGTTGTCATCGACTTCACTGTGGCTGCAGCCTCGGCCCAGAATATTCCGGTTGCAGCTGCAGCGGGATGCGCCATCATTCTCGGAACGACGGGCCTGAATGCTGATCAGCGCAACCTCATCAACGAAGCTATCGTAAAGGGAGGAGTTCCTGCAGTAATCTCCACGAACTACTCTATCGGGATGAACATTCTCTGGCTCCTTGTCAGGGAGGCTGCACAGCGGCTTGGTGACTATGATATCGAGGTCACCGAAGCACACCACCGGTACAAGAAGGATGCACCGAGTGGCACTGCCAGGACAATCCTTGAGATCCTTCAGGAAGAGGTCGGTCCCAGGGAAGAGGTATACGGCCGTGAGGGTATGACAGAGCGTGGGAACGAGATCGGTGTCCATGTCATCAGGGGCGGAGACATCGTCGGGGATCACGCAGTGATGTTTACCAGCAACTTTGAGACCGTGACCCTCTCACACCGGGCATATGATCGTGGCGTCTTTGCCCAGGGAGCCGTCAGGGCGACGAAGTGGATTGTCGGAAAGAAACCTGGTATTTATGGCATGAAAGATGTTCTCGGCCTCTGATCAACGTAAAAACCAGGTCGAAAATTTTTTTATATTAATGAACAGAGTCTTTAGAGATTTTCATGACTGCAATAATAAACAAGGATACCTGCACCGGCTGTGAGACCTGTGTCGACGAATGCCCTGCCGTTGCCATCTCCATGAAGGATGACAAGGCCGATGTAAACGCCGACCTCTGCGTAGATTGTGGTTCCTGTGTGGATGTCTGTCCTGCAGAAGCCATCTCAATGGATTAAATCATCCATTTTTAATTACTATTCTCTCCAATGTACCGGTATGATCAGTGTAGGGGTTCTTGGTGCAACCGGAGCCGTCGGGCAGCGGTTTGTGCAACTCCTTGCAGGTCACCCGAATTTTGAACTCTCAGTTCTGACCGCATCCAAACGGAGTGCTGGAAAAAAATACCGTGACGCCTGTTCATGGCGTCTGGAGGTTCCGTTTCCTGAGGATGTCGGCGACATCATCGTGTCTGATACCACGGTTGAGAGTCTGAAGAAGGTTGACCTCGTCTTTTCTGCGCTTCCTGCCGACCTTGCCGGAGATGTGGAGATGCAGTGTGCAAAGGCGGGAATTGGAGTCTGCAGTAATGCAAGTACGTACCGGATGGAACCTGATGTTCCACTGGTAGTCCCTGAAGTCAACGCCGATCATCTCGGTATGATCGATCTTCAGAGGGACAAGGGGACAGACGGGTTTATCGTCACAAACCCGAACTGTTCAACCATCATGCTCACCTGTTCACTGGCACCCCTTCGCAGGTTCTCATTCTCTGATCTCAGGGTAGCTACGATGCAGGCAATATCCGGAGCAGGGTTTGAAGGAATACCGGGTATGGCCATCTTCGACAACCTGATCCCCTATATCGGTGGGGAAGAAGAGAAGATGGAACGTGAGACCCTGAAGATCATGGGCACCTTTGACGGAGCCGAGGTTCAGAAGGCTCCGTTCTCTGTAAGTGCCTGCTGTAACCGTGTCCCGGTCATTGACGGACA